>NZ_JAUJTZ010000030.1:0-7597 GCF_030433455.1 Yersinia sp. 22-579
CTTCCCTCACTTACCCGAATCACTGACCTGAGTCAGCTCATCGGGATGCCTTCGCTCGCTGCCTTGCTGTAACACCAGTGGCTTTGGGTATTACTCCGCATTCACGACAGCTACAGTTGTATTAGCTTCCCTGACTTACCCGAATCACTGACCTGATTTGCGCTTAATCACTGGACTTGAGTCGAATATCAGTATTTTCATCTAAATAGGAACAACCAAAATATTATCCTTCCCTATATTAAATAAAAATAGATTTTAATCTAAAATATCCACTTCGCCATACTTTGGTGTGTATTGATTGCCAAATTATCCCCTGCGAAAATAACGTTATTATATAAAAGTGATTAAAACTAACAATAATACCGATAAGAAAATATTCGGCTGACATCTATTTTGTTTATTCAGCCACATATACAATATTAATACCTACCTAGTCAAGACTATTTAATTCGAAGGCGATCCCCTTCGAAATAGTCCCTACACCTTGCTATCTCTAGGCTATAACAAAAAACTTACAGTGCCAGTGCATTAGTCAAAACTATTTACTTTGAACCTTGTCACATAAATGGATATTGGTTCTATTAATTTCTAACTATTAGTCATGGATCTCGGAACTTTATATCAAAATAAATAGAATGGCGTTTCATAAGTGAGATGTATATTTATCATAATAATTAATGTTATTTATTAAAATAAGGTAACTGTAATGAAATTTAAATTATTATCTCTGGCAGTGGCATCACTTATCAGCACCAGCGCAATGGCAGTAACTATTGACTATCGTCATGAAACACAAGACCAAAGTGGTAATAATCACAAAGACCGATTATTAATGTCTCACCGCTTTGCTAATGGCTTCGGTTTATCACTAGAAGGTAAGTGGAAAAGCGCCAGTGACAAAGATAAGCCATTCCATGAAGGTGTGAGTAACGGCACTGAAGTGGTTGCCAGCTATGTCTATAAAATTGACAAAACATTCTCTATCGAACCTGGCTTCTCATTAGATTCAAGCTCGACGGCTAACAGCTACCGTCCTTATCTGCGTGGTAAGGCAAATATCACTGATGATCTCTCTGTTTCGTTGCGTTATCGTCCTTATTACAAACGCACCAGCGCCAATATTAATACAAAAAAAGACACATCTGAAAATGGTTATAATCTGACGAGTGTTTTGAGTTATAAAATCAATAAAGACTTCCAATTAGACTATGAGTTGGATTACAAGCAAGCGAATAAAGCCGGTGTAATTTTATCAGATAACGAAAATTACGATTGGACCCATGATTTTAAATTGACGTATAAGTGGGATAAGAACTGGTCGCCTTATATGGCTATCGGTAATGTTTCCGGCAGCAAAAATACCGATGAGCGCCAAACCCGTTACCGTGTAGGTATCAAATACAGTTTCTGATCCCGCGTTGAAATAATTAAATTCTGACCTTAGGGGTCACACCTCGCTATAACGATTTTTGACAGGTAACGAAGTAATGAAAAAAAGAGCGTTATTTTTGAGTATGACAGCGCTGGCAACGCTGTATATACCCGCCGGACAGGCAGCGGATACCGAACGCCTGACCGTGGTAAAACAGTATGTCGATAATGTATTAAACAAGGCATCCGATACTTACCACGGTGATAAGCCCAGCCCGCTGCTGGCGGATGGTGTTGACCCCCGAACCGGACAGCAATTGGAATGGATATTCCCCGATGGCCGTCGGGCAGTATTATCAAACTTTTCGGCACAACAAAATCTGATGCGTGTCATGAGTGGCTTGAGCCAACTCAGTGGTGATCCGCGCTATCAGAAACGTGCTGAAGATATTGTTCGCTATCACTTCCAGAACTATCAAGACCAGAGTGGCTTACTGTATTGGGGCGGACACCGGTTTGTTGATCTGAAAACCCTCCAACCAGAAGGGCCAAGTGAAAAAGAGATGGTGCATGAGCTGAAAAATGCCTATCCCTACTATGACCTGATGTTCAGTGTCGACAGTGATGCCACCGCTCGCTTTATTCGTGGTTTTTGGAATGCCCATGTTTATGATTGGCGAATTCTCGAAACCAGCCGCCACGGTGAATATGGCAAACCGATGGGCGCACTGTGGGAAAGCAAATTTGAGCAGCAGCCACCTTTCTTTGCTACCAAGGGATTGAGTTTCCTTAATGCGGGGAATGATCTGATTTATTCCGCATCCCTGCTTTACAAACACCAGCAAGATCAGGGCGCATTAACTTGGGCTAAACGCCTGGCCGATCAGTATGTTTTGCCGCGTGACGCCAAAACGGGCCTCGGTGTTTATCAGTTCACACAAGCTCTGAAACGTGAAGAACCCACTGATGATGCCGATACCCATTCCAAATTCGGTGACCGCGCTCAGCGCCAGTTTGGGCCAGAGTTCGGCCCGACAGCACTGGAAGGCAATATGATGCTCAAAGGGCGCACCAGCACCCTTTATTCTGAAAATGCCTTGATGCAGTTGCAATTGGGTAAAGACTTAGGCCCACAGGGGCAGGACTTGCTGAAATGGACGGTGGATGGTCTGAAAGCATTCGCCAAATATGCCTATAACGATCAAGACAATACCTTCCGACCAATGATAGCCAACGGGCAGGATTTGTCGAATTACACCCTGCCGCGTGATGGTTATTACGGCAAAAAAGGCACAGTGCTCAAACCATACAAAGCAGGTAATGAATTCCTGATTTCTTATGCGCGTGCTTATGCTATCGACAATGACCCATTACTGTGGAAAGTGGCCCGCGGTATTGCCAACGACCAGGGGCTGGGTGATATCGGTACTGCGCCGGGCAAAGAAATCAAAGTCAATATGGACACCACCAACAGTGATCCTTACGCCTTGTTTGCTTTGTTGGATCTCTACCATGCCAGTCAGGTGGCGGATTATCGAAAACTGGCAGAGAAAATCGGCGATAACATCATTAAAACACGTTATATCGACGGCTTCTTCATGGCCTCACCTGATCGCCAATATGCCGATGTTGATGCCATAGAACCTTACGCTCTGTTGGCTCTGGAAGCGTCATTGCGCAATAAACCACAGGCAGTGGCACCTTTCCTCAATGGTGCGGGCTTCACGGAAGGGGCTTATCGAATGGATGACGGTTCAGCGCGAGTATCAACCCGTGATAATGAACTGTTCTTGCTCAATGTGGGCGAGAAGCTGCAACCGAACGGCCGTAAATAGTCCCGACAGCGGCCCGTGCTGGGGCCGCTGTTGGTAAAAAGTGCCGAGCAGCGGCTTCCCAGGGTCTGCTTGCCCGGCGCTTTTACCCACGGGTTCTCATCGTCGTGATAAAAAGGATAGGTTGATGAAAAAACAAGTTTTAGCCACAGTTTTGCTCGGTTCGTTGTTTTGCGCATCTGGCTATGCGGCACAAATTGTTGCTGTAACGGCATCCGGTTATGACAGTGAAAAAGGCCATGTTCCGGCGAATGTCGCTGATGGTGATGTTAAAACGCGTTGGGCGGCATCTGGCGAGAGTTGGGTACAGCTTGAATTGGATAAAGAGCAATCCATTGAAAATATTCTGATTGTTCCGTTTAAACCCACCGAGCGGAAACTGAAGTTTTCCATTTTTTACTCCAATGATGGCAAGAACTGGCAGCCGTTGGCTGAAGGTCTGGAAACATCTTCCGCAGATAAAAATGGTGAAAAACTAACTTTCACTCCCGTCACAGCTAGATATATCAAATTGGATACCTTCGGTACGGATGTTAATAACTGGAGTGCCATTAACGAAATTGCGATTAATAGTGCTGCTGCGCTACCCAGTCGGGCCATCAAATAACCCAGACTATTTTTGCTAAATAGCCCCCTTTCCCTACCCTCAAAAGGGGGCAACTACCCGTCGAACGTTCCCTTCAAAAATCATTCATTCCGCTAAATCCTCACTTATGTTGGTTGTTTCTTTTCCATTCATTCTTGTAGCTAATCATTTTGAGTTAATTGTCTGGTTGATTTGACTGAATTCCCATTGTTGCTGCCGCTTGAAGCGTTTCAGTTCTTAATTTCGCATTTAGGGTGCAATCCAGTGCAACTAATAATTTCCATATTGTTATGAGGGTGTTATTTTCCGCGCAAGCACGGATAAAAAAGAAGTGTCACTCAATCATCACATAGAGCAAAGCGACAGGCTGCCGTGTATTTCTCCAAAAGGACATAGTTATGAAAGCTTCAGTATTTAAAAGTCTTTATTTTCAGGTGTTAACGGCGATTACCTTGGGCGTATTATTGGGGCACTTTTACCCGGAACTCGGCGCTCAAATGAAACCTTTGGGTGATGGATTTGTTAAACTAATTAAAATGATTATCGCACCCGTGATTTTCTGTACTGTTGTGACTGGTATTGCGGGGATGGAAAGTATGAAAGCGGTGGGCCGCACCGGTGCCATTGCGCTGCTTTATTTTGAGATTGTCAGTACCATTGCACTGCTGATTGGCTTGGTGATTGTTAACGTGGTGCAACCCGGTGCTGGTATGAATATCGACCCGGCGACACTGGATGCCAAGGCGGTTGCACTTTATGCCGAGCAAGCCTCGCAGCAAGGGATTATACCCTTCTTGCTGGATATCATTCCTGGCAGCGTCGTGGGTGCCTTTGCCAGTGGCAACATTCTGCAAGTCTTACTGTTTGCTGTTCTGTTCGGTTTTGCCCTGCATCGTCTGGGTGAAAAAGGTCAGCTTATCTTTAATGTTATCGAGAGTTTCTCCCGCGTTATCTTCGGTATTATCAATATGATTATGCGCCTGGCACCTATCGGGGCTTTCGGTGCAATGGCCTTTACTATTGGTAAGTACGGTGTGGGTAGCTTGGTGCAGTTGGGTCAGTTGATTATCTGCTTCTACATAACCTGCGTGTTGTTTGTGGTGGTGGTGCTGGGTTCTATCGCGAAATTCAATGGCTTTAATATCTTCAAATTTATCCGTTATATAAAAGAAGAGTTGTTGATCGTGTTAGGGACATCATCTTCAGAGTCTGTGCTGCCGCGCATGTTGGATAAGATGGAGAAAGCGGGGTGTAAGAAATCTGTGGTGGGCTTGGTTATCCCGACCGGTTACTCGTTTAACCTGGATGGAACCTCTATTTACCTGACGATGGCGGCGGTATTTATTGCTCAGGCTACCAATACCCATATGGATGTGATTCATCAGGTGACCTTATTGGTGGTGCTGTTGCTCTCCTCAAAAGGTGCCGCAGGGGTCACAGGTAGCGGCTTTATCGTGTTGGCGGCCACCATCTCTGCGGTTGGGCATTTACCATTGGCAGGTTTGGCGCTGATTCTGGGTATCGACCGCTTTATGTCAGAAGCCCGTGCGCTGACTAATCTGGTGGGGAATGGGGTTGCAACAATTGTTGTCGCGAAATGGTGTAACCAGTTGGATAACGATCAGCTGCAAGCGGTGTTATCAAATAAAACCTTACCGAATAACGAGATAAAGAGCAGCACATCTGCTTGATTCACCCAGAATAAAACATTAAGTCATTTGTCTATTTGATTCACTACCGGTGGCTAACATTGCCACCGGTAGCACCTCGTGATCACCCCCGCGATATCATTTCTTGTGTTAATTACCATTTAGATACTATTTTTTACTCTGATGAGTGACATCCACAAAAGCATGCGGTCTAACAGAATGGTACACTCCCACGTTCCGCTCTCACTGTGACAATTTGCATGAAAACACGCATGGTTCACGTAAGGATTGCATTGTTTATACCCAAAGTAATTGGGGTTGCAGGTAGGCAGCAAATGAGTGAAGCCCGATGAGCTGACTCAAGTCAGTGATTCGGGTGAAGGAAAGCCGCTAACACCGCTGCAACTTCAAGTAAGAAGGGTCAAATTTGGATAGTTTATTAAGTAGGGGTTCACATGCAGGGCACCAGAATTCGTCTCATAGTTGGTGGATTATTGTTGGCTGCCGCCAGCAGTAATGTGCAGGCTGAAGCACTACAACCCGATCCTGCCTGGCAGCAGGGAAAATTAGAAAACGGGTTTTCATGGCAGTTGCTAGCGACACCGCAGCGCCCTAGCGATCGGGTCGAGTTACGTCTGGTCGTTAATACTGGCTCATTATCTGAGAGCGCACAACACGTTGGTTTTGCCCATCTGTTACCGCGCCTGGCATTAATGAGCAGCGCGAGTTTTACTCCTGCCCAGCTTCAGTCTCTATGGCAGCAAGGGGTCGATAACGATCGTCCATTGCCACCGGCTATTACATCTTATGATTTCACCTTATACAGTTTGAGTTTGCCCAATAACCGCCCCGATTTGATGAAAGAAGCCCTGGCGTGGTTATCCGATACCAGTGGCAAACTGGCTATCAGTGAACAGACTGTCAATGCAGCACTGAATAGTGCAACCGATCCCATTGCCACATTCCCGCAAAATATTCAGGAACCTTGGTGGCGTTACCGCCTTAAAGGCTCTTCTCTGATGGGTCATGATCCTGGCCAGCCAGTGGCAAAACCAGTAGATATCGAGAAGCTGAAACAGTTTTATCAGCAATGGTATACCCCGGATGCCATGACATTGTATGTGGTGGGTAATGTTGATAGCCGCAGTATTGCTGCCCAAATTGGCAAAACATTCTCTGAGTTGAAAGGGAAACGTACAACGCCGGCACCTATCGCGATGCTAGCGCCACTGCCACCAGAGCCGGTGAGCTTGATGAGTGAGCAGGCAACACAAGACACATTATCATTAATGTGGGATACCCCTTGGCATCCGATTCAGGACTCCGTTGCGTTAAGCCGCTACTGGCGCAGTGATTTAGCCCGTGAGGCACTATTCTGGCATGTTCAACAAGTGCTGGAAAAAAGTGATCAGAAGAACCTGAAGCTGGGCTTTGATTGCCGGGTGCAATATCAACGTGCTCAATGTGCGATTCACCTGAATACGCCAACTGAAAATCTGACGCCGGGCATGAGTTTTGTGGCGCGCGAACTGGCTAGCTTGCGCACCAATGGCCTGAGCCAGGCTGAGTTTGATGCCTTGATGGTGCAGAAAAACGATCAACTCAGTAAGTTGTTTGCTACTTATGCTCGCACCGATACTGATATTTTGATGAGTCAGCGTCTGCGTTCACAGCAAAGTGGTGTGGTGGATATTGCGCCAGAACAGTATCAGAAGCTACGGCAGGCATTTTTGTCAGGGCTGACGTTGGCGGAGCTAAATCAGGAATTGAAGCAGCAATTATCGCAAGATACTACGCTGATTCTGACCCAGCCCAAAGGTGAGCCAGAAGTGAATGTGAAAGCGCTGCAAGATGCCTATAACGCGATTATGACGCCACACACGGTGGTGCCAGAAGATGCGGCTCCAACAGTGGCTTCTGCGGAGGCAGCTCCTGCGACACCAACAACAGCTCAGTAAGTAAAATATTGAGTGAATCGTAATGAATAAGCCCGGACACTATTGTTCGGGCTTCAGTGATCGAAGGGTTTAACGCACCTAGATACCGTCTTGCCAGCTATCTGGCAAGCGGTATTTCAGCCGCAAATGGTTTACCCGACTTCAATACGCCATAAGCTAACTGCAACAACTTTTTCATTGCTGCACACACCAGGCACTTAC
>NZ_JAUJTZ010000031.1:0-6318 GCF_030433455.1 Yersinia sp. 22-579
GCGCAAATACCAGCATCCGACGACCTAACCACAGGTACGTCAGCGAGGACATTGGGTACGTTGTTTGGTGAGTGGGGTCAACTCACTAGCTCTGCAAGCTACACGAGTGTGCCATGGGTTCGCAACATTAAAAACGATATGTGGGTGTGGGGCCAGGAGGACGACTACGGAGTCAAACAGGTATCAATGTACGACGGGCACTGGGAACACACAGATATAAGGGACGATTACGTCCAGGCAACGTGCGTAGAATAATGTAGTGATGTTTCTCATAGAGAACGGTCCAAAATTTACCTCTGAGGATCTGACCACGCCAGCAGAAATGTATGCAGTAAAGTTGGTGTTTATCAAACCAGGATCCCCAACACAGCATGCTTTCATTGAAAACTTATCGTTATTAAGTCAGTGCTACCCTGATGGGATATTGACTGAGTCAGATGCTGGAATGGCGAGTGTGTGCCTGAGCGTAGAACAGTATCAGTCGCGGTTTGAGTCGTTATCACGGGCAGTGGTGATTGTGGCGATGATGTTTTATCTACTGATATCCGTGAGAACGCAGGACGTCGCAGTGTGATACTGAATGATGAGAGGTTTCGGTTTTTGGCTCACTAGCCACTGGTATGTTGCCCGTCACAGTACCGGTGAAGGGCAACTGCCTGCAATTTATTAAAATGCCTAGTTCATGAAGCATGCAACCGTATAGGAAGCTAGGGTATATTCATACTCGATCATCGAGTCGGGTCACCACCTTATTCGCGCGATCCTTCTCATATTCATATCGAGCCAGCGAGTGGAAGAATCGCACTAAATAGCACGTTAATTATTGGAAACAATAACCTGGATTCTACGTTTCTGAGTATCTTTGGTAGGGCTGTAGGTTTTGGCGGTTGCAGTTTTAATATTGCTGAATTTTCCGCTGTTAATCGCATCTTCCAACAACCATTGGTATTTTATTTTGCTGTCACAGGCTGTCGTACAGGTCGGCTTTGCGGTCAGAGTTTCATTGACAACTGCATTGCCGGTAATAACGGTAGAAATAACATCTCCACTTGCGGAGATAGATAAGTTATTTGCTGCAGCCACTTTGCTACCATCAGCCGGAACAGTGATGTCCCCGTTTGTATGTGGGGTCACCTCTAACCTAATGACTAAACCCAAATCCGTCGTTTTGATGATATAAGTTTCAGTCGTTGCCACAATTTTGTTGTTTACCGTCCAGCTATAAGTGTTTGCAGTGGCTGTATCGCCATCAACATCAGTGAAGGTAAATAAATGGGTTGTATCGATACGAACTACATCACCAGTGTCCAATACACCGTTACTATTCTTGTCCTCATAGGTGATATTGCCTGGAGACAGTGTGGGTGCATGTCCGATCACTGCAGCGGTTATCGGTGACGTTGCAGTGGACGCCAGAGCTTGGCTTGTTGCGAAGCTTAATAACAGTCCCGTAATGAGACAGCCTACAGTCTGCGTTTTAAACATCAACGTGGATCCTTTCATCTTATCATTTTCCTATTCTTCATTATGAAATACGTTAAAAATAACCGATTTGCCCCCAGTGACCCGCTAGACCGAGATGAGGTTGCCTTTGACGGTGACGATTATTCATTGATATTGAACGGAGTTTTATTGTATCTAGCTGCTTAAACAGAATATAAATAGCGCTTGTCGGCCTTAGTCATAACCCTGTATTTCACCATCGGATGACCAGAAATTCTGACACTGAGGTAGTTCATTAAAATGATTTGGTGGTAACTATATTAAAGGCAGTATTCTCGGACGTAATCATGCAGAGTCTTTCCGATTGATCAACAACAGAGTCCCTATGGTCGCACTGATTTTTACGCCAACTTATGGCAGTAGCCATGGGATAAGCTTTTTCGCCCACCTCTAGCTAATAAATAACTGTCTTTACATGAAAAATAATGGGTTTAAAATATAGTGGCGATAGGAATAACGCCAGCACCAAGATATTCAACCAGAGTAGTCGACGAAATGACATGCTGGGTCTAGGGTATTTCATGGGATGACCCTGCTGAAATTTTGTATATCTTGCAATTAATTTTTTTGTGGTCAAATTCACTCCCTATGAAAATAAACACAATTATGTGTAATTTCACTCTTATCGTTATGATTTCATTGTGTAGTAAAACTCAAGGGATACAGTTTAGTGTCGAATGTATATGATTGACAATATTCGGAGTTTTGCTGAAAAATCACGGTAAACAGTGTTAATTCAGTTAGGTAGGTGGGGAGGGGGCGATGGTCTGAAGTGAATGACCTGTGAAGTACAGGGTAAAATACCAAAGAAACAACCTTTAAAGAATAATTAACTGCTTATATTAAGTATCCGATTTTAAATAGGGTAAGGCAATGGCAACGAAAGTACTCGATGCCACTTGTATTGGATTTCTAATATCACGATGAAAGTCTCAGATTTCCTCCTGGGAATTTTGAATGAAAATAACATAACATATTGACTAATATATTATTGGCTTATACCGAAAATTTTATTCGTGAATTTGGATTCCTGTTTCGCTTTGGTCCGGGGATAATAACGGTCAGAATAGCACTGTTTTTCATGGGAATCACAATGGACACCATTACTTAGCGTGTACTCCCAAAGATTACCATCAGTACTTTCACCGAGTACTTTGAGTAACCTTTCTTGTGCTTGGCTACCTAAGTATTTGACAGTTAAGGCTATGGAAATCCCATGACGATCTGCACAGAAATTGGACGCTTTATCGCATATCACACCATCAGATGGGGAAAATATTGACATTGCAAGTGTGGGGGGTGATAAACTCAGTAACAGAGATACTACAAGGTTCTGTCGCATTAAGGCGTGGTCAGGTAACATGCTGTTTTTTTACGATGTTGCCTGCCCATGTCTCTAATCCGAAAAGCCTTCCGTCGGCTGCATTACCCCTCTGATATTATCACCCAGTGTGTTCGCTGGTATCTCGCTTATGCCCTCAGCCTGCGTAATCTCGAGGAGATGATGGCAGAGCGTGGCGTTATTGTTGATCACTCCACGTTACACCGCTGGGTTATCCGTCGGGTGCCCTTGCTGGATAAGGTATTTCGTCAGCATAAACGCTCAGTAGGTCGTCGGTGGCGAATGGATGAAACCTACATCAAAATCAAAGGTCAGTGGAAATATCTTTACCGCGCGGTGGATACTTCAGGCCAGACCATCGACTTTCTGCTGACCGCCAAACGGGATGCTGCAGCGGCATTACGCTTCTTTCGCAAAGCCATTCGACACCAGGGCGAACCTGAGATAGTGACCCTTGATAAAAGTGGTGCCAACACGGCAGCGCTGACTACACTCAACGCCGACAAACCCGAAAAAGAAACCATTACTGTCAGGCAGAACAAGTATCTGAATAACCTGATTGAGCAGGATCACCGAAATATCAAACGTCGGATACGCCTGATGCTGGGATTCAACTCGTTCCGGCGGGCACAGACGATCCTGGCTGGCATCGAATTGATCCACATGATACGAAAAGGGCAATATCAACACCCGCAAAGTGAGGGATTTTCACCTGCGGAAAAATTCTATTTGCTGGCTGCCTAAATAACCGCCAGCACCACTTTTGCTAACCTCTCTACGCTAATGCGACAGAGCCTACTAAAGTAAGCAAAGCAATTAACGCTCAGCCTGAACACTCCATACATCCCTTACAATCAGGGTTTATTCTCAACGGAGCGAGATCCACCGTTAGAGATAAAAACGCTAAACGTAGGATAATTTCCGAATTCCAGGCGGACCCCTTGGGGGTCAAGTTCAACTTCTAGGAACTTTCCTAAGGAAGAAGGCATTCATTTTTCTGGGAAAATATTCCTATAATTTATAATTATAGTAGTTTTTTATATTGTAATAACGTGATTTTATAGTTAGGAGTTTTAGGGGTTGTCCGATTTATCCACTTGAACAATAAGGGTTTTTTGTTATTTTACAGGGAAGTTCCTAATGTTGTGAAATGTATTTATCTTATCATAAAATACATTTACTGGTTTCAGGGGCAACATTGATTGAATTGTCAGCACGCATATGAATGTGTCTAATTATATTTCAATCCAATATATATTGGATATGTAAACTAGGGGAACCATATCAACAGTGGTTATTTATAATTTCTATTTATCTTGTTAGAAATGTGATTTATTTTTCACGTATGTATATTCATACAATTAAAAGGTTAATAACCCCTATGATTTAAAAATCATCCCCATGCCACGTAGCGGGATGGGGGAATTGTATAGCATTGAGGAATTAAAATGAAATATTCAAAAAATACATTAAGCCAGGCAATAGAGAGGAATGAATTTATCCCATTCTATCAGCCTATTATTGATCCCCTTACATATAATGTTGTGGGTTGTGAGGTTTTAGCGCGCTGGCTTAAACCTAGTCGCGGATTAGTGTGCGCGAGTGATTTTATTCTAGACGTTGAAGAACACGGACTTTTGGAATTACTAACCTGTAAATCATTACGAAATATGATGATGGATTTGGATAGGGCCAGTAGTTCATTCCCTTCCGGATTTAGAGTGAATTTAAATGTAAATGTTAGTTTGTTAAATCACGAAAACTTTTCAACTTATCTGGTAATTATCAATGAAGAGTTGCGCAGATTAAACTTTTCATTAATTGCGGAGATAACGGAACGAGAAAATATCGCGAATTTTCCAGAGGCTAAAGCGATATTTAGAAATATGGCTGTACAAGGAATAAATTTTGCCATTGATGACTTTGGAACAAAGTTTGCTAATTTCAGGCTGGTTGATGTAGTTAAAGCTAAGACGTTAAAATTGGATAAACTATTTGTCAATAATATTGGTGATGAAGATTTGGAACGGTTAATGATCAAAGCAATTACTACCGCTCATGCACATGGCGCCAAGGTTATTGCTGAGGGGATAGAAACGTCTGCTCAACATGAGTATGCTAAGAAAATGAACGTAGATTTCGTGCAGGGTTATTTGCACGGTTCTCCCATGCCGTTTGAACTTTTTCATTACAGACTATCACACCCATCGAGACGATATAATCAATATATGCGTGCCGCAGATTATGAACATACTTCCGGATAGAAGGTTTTGTTTTAAATCATATAGTTAATATGACATTTAGGGTGATAAAGTGCTTAATATTTCTCTTATTAATCGTGATGTATACATTAGAAAAGGTGTTTCTGAAATAATAAAAGAAACATTGAAAGATTTTGCAGTAATCTATCGGGTCGGAACAGATCCTCTTCGCTATAGAAATAGCGATATTTTAATTATGGATGGATCACAAGTTAGTGGCGCTTTTGAATTAAAAATAGAGCAGTTAAAAAATGAATCCATTGATTTATTTATCGTTCTACCTAATAAGAACTCCACTTTCTCTCATGAGCAATTGGTTTGCAAAAAAATCAATACCATTACCTATCTTTTTTTGGATGACTCACTTTTAGCCCTCAAGGAGAAAATAATTCAAGGACTAAAAGATATCAATACAAATTCAAATAGGAAAGTAACCCAGAGACCACAAATTACTTGCACAGTAAGGAGAAAACTAACTGTGCAGGAAGGAGTTGTTATGCAGTATTTTAAAGAAGGCTTTACAGGTGGCCATATTGCCAAACTTTTAAACAAAAGTGAAAAGACAGTTAGCTATCAAAAACGGTCAGCGATGAAAAAAATGGGAGTGAGAAATAACATTGAATTAATTCACCACATGTTAAATACGCACTATAATAGTTGATAAATTTGAGCGCGGCAGGTGTAAGGTAAATAAATTAACACTTAAATTATTCTCCATAAAAAAGGCTTTTACGATTGAGTGTGCAATCAGTATTTGGCTATTAAATTCCATTTTTATATTGGCAGTCGATAGCCTATTTATTCACTGAGTGATTAATGTATCATCTATGATGATGCATGCCTTTTATTTATCCCCCTTTATTAGAGGCTGTATTTTTGATGGGGACTAAAACCTTCAATATAATAACGATCCAATAACGAAAAATTCATCCTTTATTCCTCGTAGGAGGTTATCCACCTGAGTCTCCCGACGTGCGTAGAAGGCCGGACTCAGCAGGTTATTCCACTGACACTGAACGTGCGAACCAAACACGGCCTGAAAGACATCATCTGGGATGATGCCGACTTGGTCTCGGCAGGCGGGAAACTCACCGGCAAACGGGTCACCCTGACACTGACCACAGGTACCACAGTAGTCGTGACCGGCAATCCGGTGGTCGGTGAGACGCTGACCGCTAACGCCACCTGTGTGGGGGGGACCTGCGGTCAACT
>NZ_JAUJTZ010000032.1:0-3094 GCF_030433455.1 Yersinia sp. 22-579
ATATTGCTCTTTAACAATCTGGAACAAGCTGAAAATTGAAACAATACAGCTGAAACTTATCTCTCCGTAGAAGTACTGAGATAAGGATTAACCTGTATTAGAGTCTCTCAAATAATCACAGCACAAGTTGTCTGTAAAGACACCTTCGGGTTGTGAGGTTAAGCGACTAAGCGTACACGGTGGATGCCTAGGCAGTCAGAGGCGATGAAGGGCGTGCTAATCTGCGAAAAGCGTCGGTAAGGTGATATGAACCGTTACAACCGACGATACCCGAATGGGGAAACCCAGTGCAATTCGTTGCACTATTGCATGGTGAATACATAGCCATGCAAGGCGAACCGGGGGAACTGAAACATCTAAGTACCCCGAGGAAAAGAAATCAACCGAGATTCCCCCAGTAGCGGCGAGCGAACGGGGAGGAGCCCAGAACCTGAATCAGCATATGTGTTAGTGGAAGCGTCTGGAAAGTCGCACGGTACAGGGTGATAGTCCCGTACACAAAAATGCATATGTTGTGAGTTCGATGAGTAGGGCGGGACACGTGACATCCTGTCTGAATATGGGGGGACCATCCTCCAAGGCTAAATACTCCTGACTGACCGATAGTGAACCAGTACCGTGAGGGAAAGGCGAAAAGAACCCCGGCGAGGGGAGTGAAATAGAACCTGAAACCGTGTACGTACAAGCAGTGGGAGCACCTTCGTGGTGTGACTGCGTACCTTTTGTATAATGGGTCAGCGACTTATATTTTGTAGCAAGGTTAACCGAATAGGGGAGCCGTAGGGAAACCGAGTCTTAACTGGGCGAATAGTTGCAAGGTATAGACCCGAAACCCGGTGATCTAGCCATGGGCAGGTTGAAGGTTGGGTAACACTAACTGGAGGACCGAACCGACTAATGTTGAAAAATTAGCGGATGACTTGTGGCTGGGGGTGAAAGGCCAATCAAACCGGGAGATAGCTGGTTCTCCCCGAAAGCTATTTAGGTAGCGCCTCGTGAACTCATCTTCGGGGGTAGAGCACTGTTTCGGCTAGGGGGTCATCCCGACTTACCAAACCGATGCAAACTCCGAATACCGAAGAATGTTATCACGGGAGACACACGGCGGGTGCTAACGTCCGTCGTGAAGAGGGAAACAACCCAGACCGCCAGCTAAGGTCCCAAAGTCATGGTTAAGTGGGAAACGATGTGGGAAGGCATAGACAGCCAGGATGTTGGCTTAGAAGCAGCCATCATTTAAAGAAAGCGTAATAGCTCACTGGTCGAGTCGGCCTGCGCGGAAGATGTAACGGGGCTAAACCATGCACCGAAGCTGCGGCAGCGACGCTTAGGCGTTGTTGGGTAGGGGAGCGTTCTGTAAGCCGTTGAAGGTGACCTGTGAGGGTTGCTGGAGGTATCAGAAGTGCGAATGCTGACATAAGTAACGATAATGCGGGTGAAAAACCCGCACGCCGGAAGACCAAGGGTTCCTGTCCAACGTTAATCGGGGCAGGGTGAGTCGACCCCTAAGGCGAGGCTGAAAAGCGTAGTCGATGGGAAACAGGTTAATATTCCTGTACTTGGTGTTACTGCGAAGGGGGGACGGAGAAGGCTAGGCTAGCCGGGCGACGGTTGTCCCGGTTTAAGCATGTAGGCGGAGTGACTTGGTAAATCCGGTTGCTTATCAACGCTGAGGTGTGATGACGAGCCACTACGGTGGTGAAGTAGTTGATGCCAAGCTTCCAGGAAAAGCCTCTAAGCATCAGGTAACATTAAATCGTACCCCAAACCGACACAGGTGGTCAGGTAGAGAATACTCAGGCGCTTGAGAGAACTCGGGTGAAGGAACTAGGCAAAATGGTGCCGTAACTTCGGGAGAAGGCACGCTGGCATTAGGTAAAGGGACTTGCTCCCGGCGCCGAAGCCAGTCGCAGATACCAGCTGGCTGCAACTGTTTAATAAAAACACAGCACTGTGCAAACACGAAAGTGGACGTATACGGTGTGACGCCTGCCCGGTGCTGGAAGGTTAATTGATGGGGTCAGCCGCAAGGCGAAGCTCTTGATCGAAGCCCCAGTAAACGGCGGCCGTAACTATAACGGTCCTAAGGTAGCGAAATTCCTTGTCGGGTAAGTTCCGACCTGCACGAATGGCGTAATGATGGCCAGGCTGTCTCCACCCGAGACTCAGTGAAATTGAACTCGCTGTGAAGATGCAGTGTACCCGCGGCAAGACGGAAAGACCCCGTGAACCTTTACTATAGCTTGACACTGAACATTGAGCCTTGATGTGTAGGATAGGTGGGAGGCATTGAAGTGTGGACGCCAGTCTGCATGGAGCCAACCTTGAAATACCACCCTTTAATGTTTGATGTTCTAACTCGGCCCCATAATCTGGGGTGAGGACAGTGTCTGGTGGGTAGTTTGACTGGGGCGGTCTCCTCCCAAAGAGTAACGGAGGAGCACGAAGGTTAGCTAATCACGGTCGGACATCGTGAGGTTAGTGCAAAGGCATAAGCTAGCTTGACTGCGAGAGTGACGGCTCGAGCAGGTACGAAAGTAGGTCTTAGTGATCCGGTGGTTCTGAATGGAAGGGCCATCGCTCAACGGATAAAAGGTACTCCGGGGATAACAGGCTGATACCGCCCAAGAGTTCATATCGACGGCGGTGTTTGGCACCTCGATGTCGGCTCATCACATCCTGGGGCTGAAGTAGGTCCCAAGGGTATGGCTGTTCGCCATTTAAAGTGGTACGCGAGCTGGGTTTAGAACGTCGTGAGACAGTTCGGTCCCTATCTGCCGTGGGCGTTGGAAGATTGAGAGGGGCTGCTCCTAGTACGAGAGGACCGGAGTGGACGAATCACTGGTGTTCGGGTTGTCATGCCAATGGCATTGCCCGGTAGCTAAATTCGGAAGAGATAACCGCTGAAAGCATCTAAGCGGGAAACTTGCCTCGAGATGAGTCTTCCCTGGGGCTTTAAGCCCCCTGAAGGAACGTTAAAGACTATGACGTTGATAGGCTGGGTGTGTAAGTGCAGCGATGCATTGAGCTAACCAGTACTAATGATCCGTGAGGCTTAACCTTACAACACCGAAGGTGTTTTGGATTTGAGAGA
>NZ_JAUJTZ010000033.1:0-2129 GCF_030433455.1 Yersinia sp. 22-579
TGGTGGAGCTAGACGGGATCGAACCGTCGACCTCTTGCATGCCATGCAAGCGCTCTCCCAGCTGAGCTATAGCCCCAATGCGCACATAATAAATCGTGTGAACGGGGCGCATGATATGAAACCCCTGAAACAGTGTCAACGGCTAATTCTATTTCTCACGCCAAGCGCTGAAAAAGCCGCCAAATCAGTGAGCAAACAGCATAAAAAAGGCGACTTTACTCAGTCGCCTGATAAATGTATTTAATTTTATTGCTGCACTTCACGTTCACTGATAAAAGCGAGCGCTTTATCAATACGAGACAATGAACGCGCCTGACCGATAGCATGGACGGTGACGTCCATTCCTGGTGATTGACCAGCGCCAGTGACCGCTACGCGTAATGGCATGCCAACTTTGCCCATACCTACACCCAACTCATCAGCCGTGCCCTGAATGGCATTGTGAACGTTTTCAGTAGTCCACTCGGTGATGGCAGCCAGTTTGGCTTTAACCGCTTCCAGCGGCTGGCGTGCAACAGGGCGCAAATGTTTTTTCGCGGCATCTGCGTCGAATTCATCAAATTCTTCATAGAAGTAACGGCAAGATTCAGCCATTTCTTTCAGCGTCTTACAGCGCTCGCCCAGCAGTTTAACAATCTCGACCAATTCAGGGCCGTTGCGAGTATCAATACCCAACTGCTCAACCTGCCATGACAGGTGAACGGCAACCTGTTCTGGTGGCAGGCTATTGATATAGTGATGGTTTAGCCATTGCAGTTTTTCAGTATTGAAAGCACTGGCCGATTTACTCACTGCATCCAGGGTGAATAGCTCGGTCATCTCAGCAACAGAGAAAATCTCCTGATCACCATGCGACCAACCCAGGCGAACCAAATAGTTCAGCAGGGCTTCTGGCAGATAACCGTCATCACGGTATTGCATCACGCCGACAGCACCATGACGTTTAGACAGTTTTTTACCATCATCACCCAGAATCATTGAAACGTGGGCATATTCAGGAACGGGCGCGCCCAATGCTTTCAGAATATTAATCTGGCGAGGGGTGTTATTGATATGGTCTTCGCCACGGATAACGTGAGTGATTTCCATATCCCAGTCATCAACCACTACGCAGAAGTTATAAGTTGGTGAGCCATCGGTACGGCGGATAATTAAGTCATCCAGCTCTTGGTTGCTGAATTCGATTGGGCCACGGATTTTATCATTGAAAATAACGGAGCCTTCCTGCGGGTTACGAAAACGCACCACAGAAGGTTCATCAGCGCCATGGGTACACTGGCTATCACGGCAGCGGCCATCGTAGCGAGGTTTCTCACCATTGGCCATTTGGGTTTCGCGCAATTCATCCAAACGCTCTTTAGAGCAATAGCATCGATATGCAGTGCCATTTTCCAACATTTGGTCGATCACCGCATTGTAGCGATCGAAACGTTTGGTTTGGAAATACGGGCCTTCATCCCAATCCAGATTCAGCCAGTTCATACCGTCCATAATGGCGTCGATGGCTTCCTGAGTTGAGCGCTCGAGATCGGTATCTTCAATACGCAAAACGAATTCACCACCGAAATGGCGGGTGAATAACCAGGAATACAGCGCGGTGCGTGCGCCACCAACGTGGAGATAGCCGGTAGGGCTGGGTGCAAAACGGGTTTTGATTTTCATTGGGTTCGATGCCTTATTACGCTACGCCGACCAGCAAAAGCTGGCTGTTGCTCGAATTTCGAAAAAGTAGGCGACATTCTACCACCCTGAGACAATTCCTCAACGATGTTACCGATATGCAATTAGATCCGGCTAAAGAAACGCCCATAGCGGTGATAAATATCGCATCCTGTTTAAATTTGCGGCGAACGATTGTTTTCGTTTTAAAAACCGTTGACTCACTTCGAACTATCCCTATAATGCGACTCCAACAACACGGCGGGGCGATTAGCTCAGTTGGTAGAGCATCTCCTTTACACGGAGGGGGTCATCAGTTCGAATCTGGTATCGCCCACCAAACTCGACGTGTTACTAAGTAAATGAAATAAAAGCATTAAATGAGATAGATGAGGGCGATTAGCTCAGTTGGTAGAGCATCTCCTTTACACGGAGGGGGTCATCAGTTCGAATCTGGTATCGCCCACCAC
>NZ_JAUJTZ010000034.1:0-1817 GCF_030433455.1 Yersinia sp. 22-579
CGACAAACCATCAGTGCACTGGGTACACTAGCCTCAGGGTTGGCCGGTGGTCTAGCCGGCGGCAGCACCGCTGATGCTGCTGCTGGGGCGCAAGCTGGGAAGAATGCACTGGAGAATAATAACTTTAATTTTGGTAAAGGCATGGCAGACATAGGAATGTCACAGACCTCACTCGGTGCTTCCATGCGGCAAAGCGGCGCTACGCCTGATGAAATCACAGCGGCATTACTCAAAAACTCTCAAGGCGAGACACCAGAAGGCCAAGATCCTATTAGGAGGCTTCTCACTGCCTGGGGTGAGTTTTTTGGTGTGCCGGTCAGTGTGTTGACGTCGCATGAAGCGATGACACCAGAAAAAGCAGCGGAAATCCTGGCCAGTGGTATACCGACCAGTGAGGCGAAGTTGGTGCAGTATGTGTTTGCTAAAGCGCTTTTGACAGTGACAAAGGGAACCACTGTGAAAGCAGAAACTGGCAATACATTAATATACAACGATAACTTTGGTGGACATGCTGTGCAAAAGCATGTTGGAAAGACGGATGCTGAGTTGATTGCACGACTCAACTCTGATCCTAGAGTTCTGGCTTCTTCTACGTTTAGTGATATGAAGTCGGCTGAAAGAGCCATCGGGAATGGTCTTGCAGAAAATAAAGATCAATTGACTAATTGGCTGGCTGGAAATCAAGACCGCTTGGTTTTACAGCACGAAGAATTATTCAATGTGGGTAGGGTGATACCGAAAGGAAGCACAGAATCACACTATTCAAATAAAATTGTCATAGTTATTGATAGAGATCCACTAATGCCTAGTGGGTATCGTATACAAACGGCTTATCCGAAGTAATATTGGGTATATATATGAAGTATGAAAAAATCAGCTATTTATTGGGTGCTTACTTTCATCAGGACTGGGTTTATGATGCTCAAAATCCTGAGGATGTGATCAGAAATTTTGTTGCAAAGGAACAACCGGAAACGATCAGTCTTTTAAAAAAAGAGCTAAAAGATATATTGGACAGTGAACAGGAGTTATCTGAAGACTTTATCTATCAGAATAATGGATATTACAGTCCCTCCGCCGATGATTTAACTGTTTATTTATGGTTTAAACAATTATTGGAAATACTACCAGAATAGCATCATAAGATAGCATCCCGGCCAACCGCGATGTGATTATGCAATCCACCCAAGAGACCCAGACGCTGGATGGCAGTAACAAAAGCAGCGGTGGTTCATTGGGGATAGGAATAGGTGCCGGTCAGGGCGGCTGGGGCATTAATATCTCCGCCAGTCTGAACAAGGGCAAAGGCAGCGAAAGCGGCAACGGCGTGACTCACACGGAAACCACAGTCAACGCCGGTAACCAGCTTGACATCACCAGTGGCCGCGTGTTGTAAGGTACGCAGGTCAGTGGCGAAACTGTCAAGGCGGATGTGGGCCGTGACCTGCTGCTGCAAAGTCAGCAAGACAGCGATAACTATGATTCGAAACAAACCAGTATCAGCGGGGGTGTCAGTGTCGCGATCATTGGTGGCGGGGGTCTGTCAACCTGAGCATGAGCCGCGATAAGCTGCATAGCAATTATGATAGTGTGCAGGAACAGACTGGCATCTTTGTGGGCAAAGGTGGTTTTGATATCACGGTCGGCGAACACACTCAGCTTGATGGTGCGGTGATTGCTTCTACCGCAACAGCCGATAAAAACACACTGGATACTGGCACACTGGGCTTCAGTAACATTGGGAATAAAGCCGATTTCAAAGTTGAACATCAGAGTGTAGGTATCAGTACCGGCGGTAATATCGGCGGTCAGTTTGT
>NZ_JAUJTZ010000035.1:0-1785 GCF_030433455.1 Yersinia sp. 22-579
GCTCTTTAACAATTTATCAGACAATCTGTGTGGGCACTCGCAAGACGATATCGAAGCCTGTTTCGGCAGGCAGAAGAAATATCAAAGTCTTGAAGAGTGACCAAAGCAGTACACATTTGAACTTCGGTTCGAATGCATATTTGCAGAAAGTAATCTTTGAGCATCGCTATGTTAACTCATAGCAAATCAAACAAATCTTAAATTGAAGAGTTTGATCATGGCTCAGATTGAACGCTGGCGGCAGGCCTAACACATGCAAGTCGAGCGGCAGCGGGAAGTAGTTTACTACTTTGCCGGCGAGCGGCGGACGGGTGAGTAATGTCTGGGAAACTGCCTGATGGAGGGGGATAACTACTGGAAACGGTAGCTAATACCGCATAACGTCTTCGGACCAAAGTGGGGGACCTTCGGGCCTCACGCCATCGGATGTGCCCAGATGGGATTAGCTAGTAGGTGGGGTAATGGCTCACCTAGGCGACGATCCCTAGCTGGTCTGAGAGGATGACCAGCCACACTGGAACTGAGACACGGTCCAGACTCCTACGGGAGGCAGCAGTGGGGAATATTGCACAATGGGCGCAAGCCTGATGCAGCCATGCCGCGTGTGTGAAGAAGGCCTTCGGGTTGTAAAGCACTTTCAGCGAGGAGGAAGGCATAAAGGTTAATAACCTTTGTGATTGACGTTACTCGCAGAAGAAGCACCGGCTAACTCCGTGCCAGCAGCCGCGGTAATACGGAGGGTGCAAGCGTTAATCGGAATTACTGGGCGTAAAGCGCACGCAGGCGGTTTGTTAAGTCAGATGTGAAATCCCCGCGCTTAACGTGGGAACTGCATTTGAAACTGGCAAGCTAGAGTCTTGTAGAGGGGGGTAGAATTCCAGGTGTAGCGGTGAAATGCGTAGAGATCTGGAGGAATACCGGTGGCGAAGGCGGCCCCCTGGACAAAGACTGACGCTCAGGTGCGAAAGCGTGGGGAGCAAACAGGATTAGATACCCTGGTAGTCCACGCTGTAAACGATGTCGACTTGGAGGTTGTGCCCTTGAGGCGTGGCTTCCGGAGCTAACGCGTTAAGTCGACCGCCTGGGGAGTACGGCCGCAAGGTTAAAACTCAAATGAATTGACGGGGGCCCGCACAAGCGGTGGAGCATGTGGTTTAATTCGATGCAACGCGAAGAACCTTACCTACTCTTGACATCCACAGAACTTAGCAGAGATGCTTCGGTGCCTTCGGGAACTGTGAGACAGGTGCTGCATGGCTGTCGTCAGCTCGTGTTGTGAAATGTTGGGTTAAGTCCCGCAACGAGCGCAACCCTTATCCTTTGTTGCCAGCACGTCATGGTGGGAACTCAAAGGAGACTGCCGGTGATAAACCGGAGGAAGGTGGGGATGACGTCAAGTCATCATGGCCCTTACGAGTAGGGCTACACACGTGCTACAATGGCAGATACAAAGTGAAGCGAACTCGCGAGAGCAAGCGGACCACATAAAGTCTGTCGTAGTCCGGATTGGAGTCTGCAACTCGACTCCATGAAGTCGGAATCGCTAGTAATCGTAGATCAGAATGCTACGGTGAATACGTTCCCGGGCCTTGTACACACCGCCCGTCACACCATGGGAGTGGGTTGCAAAAGAAGTAGGTAGCTTAACCTTCGGGAGGGCGCTTACCACTTTGTGATTCATGACTGGGGTGAAGTCGTAACAAGGTAACCGTAGGGGAACCTGCGGTTGGATCACCTCCTTACCTAACGATACGCATTGCGTAGTGTCCACACAGATTGTCTGAT
>NZ_JAUJTZ010000036.1:0-1538 GCF_030433455.1 Yersinia sp. 22-579
GGCGTGTTCGACGTCGCGGCTCAGGTCAGCGACATTTGCTGTTGTTTATCAGTATCGCGAACCGTGATAGTGCCATCCGAAACGGCTGCATGAGTGGTGCTGTCGGCGTGGCCTTCATTGTTGACTCCTGTTAGCAAGCCGTTGGCCATGTTGCCGACAAAGTTACCCCCAATCCCCCATCAGGGGTTCATCCTGGCTGAGCAGGGTTCTATTCCAGAAGCAATTATTTCTAAAGCGTAACGTCGTTATAAAATCGGGTACGTCAATGTTAAACATACAACGCACACGACTAAAATGACGTTTTATTACAGACACACATCCAGCCTGCACCTTAAAGGCTACTGGCTGGAAGAGGCCGGATTTGGGGCAGATACACTGGTAACTGTAGCCATTTAGCGGGGGCAACTGGTGATCTGCACTTTTGCTGAGTGACAGGCAAAAAATCCCAACCGCCAGAGTCGGGATTTTTTGCAATTACTTATTCAGTAGTTTTTTTCGGGCTTCTGACAATGCATTTTGAAGCCAGTCATAATCAATCGCACCAATGTTCGGAGATAATTCAACCTTAATATTATCCTCGCCACCTTCTTGTTGTAAAAGTGCAATAAACTCTTCATCACAATAGATTTCAGCTATTAAATTCTCATAATCAACATCGCTAGCTACCACAACTTTTAATTGATGTTTATCACTCATTCTTAAGGCTCCAAAAATCCACGGAAATTACCCTGAGGATCGAAGCGAGCACCTCGCCCATCAGGGGCTACGACATCAAAACCACCAAATCGGTTGCCATCTTTGACTGTTGCACCAGGAGCTTTAACGATCCCATCTAATATTTTTTGCCCTTGTTCATTCATTTGAGTAGGTGTGCCCTTAGCTATAGGGAACGCACTTCCTTCACGACTTCCATGTTTTTGCAATGCTCTTCCAGCAATAGTTAGATTTCCTGCTTTAACTGCTGGGTCGGCCTTAGCACCTGTTTGTGAAAGTACATCCAATTCAAGTTGGCCAAATTTGCCGGCATCAATTTTTGAACCTGAACCGGAAGAAATATTCTTCGCTGCATTAGCCGCACCAGCTCTCGCTGCTGTCGCTTCCACTGCCGTTTTACCAACCCCTATAACTCCGGCTGCACCAACTCCGCCAGGCGTTACGGCTTCAGCAACCTGCAACCCTACGTTATTCAGACAGATTGCCGGTTCGGCCTTACAACCTTTCAGTGCGGCCTTAGCAAGGGCTGCTATTTCCGGCGTGGCTGCAACAATCATTGCTCCTCCAGCCACCGCACCTATGCCAGCAGATACAACAAGGTTTCCTTCTGCAATACCTTTGGCTATACCAGCCTTACACGTCGTATCACAGTCAGGGGGGTTACCCAACCAGAATCCGATATCTCCGGCTCCCAGGCCCAACGAGTTATTCTCCAGTGCATTCTTCCCAGCTTGCGCCCCGGCCACGGCATCAGCGGTGCTGCCGCCGGCTAGACCACCGGCCAACCCTGAGGCTAGTGTACCCAGTGCACTGATGGTTTGTCG
>NZ_JAUJTZ010000037.1:0-1347 GCF_030433455.1 Yersinia sp. 22-579
CACACCAACCCGGCGATTACAGACCCGGCTGTGGGGCTGCCAGTTGACGCCGTGACCGCCCTGACGATATCGGCGGGTAACACCATTCTGTCTGCGGCCATCACCGGAGGGACCGGGACTGCCGGGGCACCGATTGTGGGGGATACTCTGACGGCGACGGCGACCTGTACCAAAGCGTGTGACACGGTAAATTACCAGTGGCAGGTTGAGGATGCGGTAGGGAGTGGTCAGTTCACGAACATCACGGGGGCCACCAACCAAACGTGGCAGGTCACGACAACCACCCAGAAACGCAAGATACAGGTGGAGGCTACCAATACGGTCGTCGCCCCGTAACCCGAGTCGGTCCCGCCAGAGTCGGGGCCATTTTTTTTGCCGCGAGACCCGATGAATGACGCGGTCGGTGCAAACATATCGGTGACGGGTCACGCACTGGAATATCCCACAAATTTAGAGAGTGAATAACATGTACCAGAAAACCATCATTGCCTTGCTGATGGTCACCACGGTGACCCCGGTGGCGTTCGGGGCATCCACTGCGGCCACCGCCCGTACGGCGCCGGTGACGGGTCACGCCCCGAGTGCACTGCCCACCCTGAATAATCTTACCCCGGACGTAGGGACAGCGGTGACGGTGACAAATGGCTTTACGGATGTGGACGGCGATGTGGAAGACATCACGGCGGCGGGCACGTCGTACCAGTGGCAGATAGAGGATACGGTGGGCAGCAATACGTACACCGATATTCCTGGGGCCACTGGCAAGACCTACACACCGGTGGTGACCGATGGCGACAAGCATCTGGTGGTCAAGGTTACCCCGCGTACAGAGGCAACCATCACCGACCCCGCAGTGGGGAGTCCGGTAACGTCCTATGCGGCCAGGGTGAAGGCACTGGTTCCGTTGCCGTTTACAACGTTAGAGGCTGGCGGTCATGCGTTTTCGGTAACAGCAGGATTTCCGGAGACAGCATTCAAGGGAGCGTCATTCACGCTTAGTGCCCCCTCTTTGCCTAGCGGGAATGTCTGGTCCACAGACCAAGCGGGTCAAATCAGCTTGATTGACCAAGGAAATGGGCGCGCTACTGTGACATTCATCACCTCGACGCACCCAGTCTCGGACATCTATATTTACAACACCGCGAAAGATGGTTCGGCACAATACCGATACAGAATACCCAGGCCCCGACTCTGGTTCCAACCAGCAGCCCCCGGGGGCACGAAGATGTACAATTACGGTGACGTAATGATGCTGTGCGCTGGTATGGGCGCGCAAATACCAGCATCCGACGACCTAACCACAGGTACGTCAGCGAGGACATTGGGTACGTTGTTTGGTGAGTGGGG
>NZ_JAUJTZ010000038.1:0-1234 GCF_030433455.1 Yersinia sp. 22-579
TGAATAGACCCTAGTTCCCTAGACGGTTCTGTGCCTCATGAACCAGGCACTTTCATAAACTGCAGGGGGCTGATCCTCACAGGCACTGTGGCGGCGTTTAGCATTATAAAACATCTCGACATAATCGAAGATATCCGCCTTCGCTTCTTCCCTATTTTTATAGATCCGTTTCTTTATGCGTTCCCGTTTTAGCAACTGGAAAAAGCTTTCTGCCACTGCGTTGTCATGGCAATTACCCCGACGACTCATGCTGCTTTTTAAATTGTGAGCTGTCATAAAATACTGACATCTTTCGCTCGTATATTGAGAGCCCTGATCTGAATGGATTAATACTTCTGCCGTTGGTTTACGTCGCCATACCGCCATCAGTAATGCATCCATTACTAACTCAGCGGTCATTCGTCCGCCCATGCTCCAGCCGATAACCCTGCGTGAGAAGAGATCAAGAACAACAGCCAGATACAGCCAACCCTCATGCGTCCTTATATAAGTCATGTCACTCACCCAATGCGTATTTGGGGTAGGGACAACGAACTGGCGTTCAAGGTAATTTGGACTGGCAAAAGAAGGCTTTCCGCCACCGTAATAGCGTCGTTTTCGGTATCCAGTCTGAGATGCTAGTTCAGCGAGCCTCATCAGGCGCGCGATCCTGTTACGTCCGACGCATTCACCCAGATCTTTCATATCGAGCCAGATTTTTCGATAGCCGTAAACTTTACCGCTTTCAAGCCACAGTTGTTTAATCAAGCCTGTTTGTCGTTCATCTTGCCGTGTACGCAAAGATTTAGGCCGCTTTAGCCACTGGTAATAACCGCTGTGATGGAGGCCAAGAACCAGACATAACCGGCGTACAGCATAAAAGGACGACATTTTTTTAATGAAGGCGTACTTCAGCCTGACGTTCTTGCAAAGTACGCGGCGGCCTTTTTTAAGATATCCCGCTCTTCAGTTACTCGCTTAAGTTCTTGCCTGAGGCGCTTTACTTCATGCTGAAGTGCATCGTCCTGCTTACGCTGCGACTCGGGCTTCTGGTAGCGCTTAACCCAGGCGTAAAGACTATTAGTGGATACACCAAGTCGAGAGGAGACCTCAGATACAGGGTACCCCTGCTCAGTAATCTGTTTTACGGCTTCAATTTTGAATTCTTCAGTGAACGTTTTGACTGACATAAACACTCCTTCATTAGGCCTCCATTATGAGGCAAAAAAGTGTCTACGAAACCCGGGTCTATTCA
>NZ_JAUJTZ010000039.1:0-1170 GCF_030433455.1 Yersinia sp. 22-579
AAATGGTTTACCCGACTTCAATACGCCATAAGCTAACTGCAACAACTTTTTCATTGCTGCACACACCAGGCACTTACCCCGTTTTCCTTTCTCTTTCAGTCTGTTACATAATGCAGCAACGACCGGATTATATTTCAAGGCCGTGATTGCTGGCATATACAGTGCTTTTCGTAACAGGGCATTGCCTTTCTTCGACAGCTTGGTACTCCCTTTCCAACACCCTGATTCTTTTAGCATCGGATTGAGACCAGCATAGGCAACCAGGGCTTTATTACTGCTAAATCGCGACATATCACCCACATATCCCAAAAGGGTTGTACTGAGTATTTCACCGACTCCCGGTATCGATTCCAGTAAGGCTTGATTCTTTTTCAGGTCTGGATCGTTATCAATATGTTTTTTGATTGCCTGTTCTATTTCTTTAATTTCTTCATCAAGTGCCGCAATCACTTTTTGAATTGAGTCTTGCACTATAGTTTCAGACGTCAGCGCTCTATTTTCTTCCATTCGTTTCATTTCTTTCAGTGTATTCAGTCTGTTAATCAATACTTGTAGTTTTCGTTCGTTGACTGGGACGGGCTTCCATTCAGGTGGCTTATGAAGATGGCAATAGCGTGCAATCATTTTTGCATCGCCTTTATCTGTCTTATTGCGGATAAGTTCGCTCTGACCAAAGGCATGTATGCGTGCCGCATTTTCCACGCTGACTGGATAACCGGCATCGTAGAGATAAGTGGCCAATGGCAAGCTATAAGCACCGGTTGCTTCCATACAGATATGACATGGCCCATAAGGCGCGAGCCACAGTAAGAAAGCGTGAAATCCAGTCGGTGTATTGGCAAACACCTTATTTTTATATTTTTTCCCTTCAATCCAGATAGCGGCATCAAATTTTTTGCTCGCAATATCAATACCAACGGGAGTGAATGCTGTCATTGCAGGAGCCCTCTAGAGAATAAAATAAATCGCCAGGACCTTCCTTATAAAATACGTGCTCGAAGCACAAGATACCGTACGGCCTTTAAGGCGATGAGATATGTCATGGGGGGGTTAATCTAGGTGACAGGCTTAAACCCACGGGCACTCGCAATCTCACCCATGACATCCCGATGATCAGTCGGGGATCATCGATCCTGTGAGGAAAGAGATCAAGATATAAGGGGCGCTCCG